>NZ_CP032625.1 GCF_003627055.1 Gryllotalpicola protaetiae | reverse complement strand
CGCGCAGAAGCTGCACGACCAGGTGAACCAGTTCAGCGGGCAGGTCGAGGACGCCGTAGAGGCGCCCGTCAGAGACCATGACAGCCGCTACGGGAGGGACTCGGTATGAGCGAACAGCCATTCGTGCGCTACCTCGGCGGCGAGGCCGGGTACCGCAACTTCTTCGGCGGCACCGGCAACGGGCTGCGCAACGGGCTGCTCGCCCTGTGCGTGGCCGCGGGCCTCGTCGGCATGGTGTTCGGCGGCGGCCTGTGGGCGCTGGCCGCCGGCGTCATCGGCGCCGCCCTCGTGATCGTCGCGACGATCCGCACCCACCGCGGCTCGATCCTCGACCGCTGGAAGCGGCGCAGCCGGTGGAAGGCCCGCAAGCGGGCCGGCACCGACCACTTCGAGCCGTACCAGGTGGGTCGCTGGGACCAGCTCACCGAGGCCACCCAGCACGGCACTCGCGCTGAGCGCCAGGCCGCGCAGAAGGCGCTCAACGCTATGCGCGCCAACCCGGACGGCGCCGACGGGATGGGCTGGCTGCAGTACGGCAGCCGCGTGCCCGGCATCGCCTGGCACGCCCCGGCGGGGGAGCAGCCGTACCTTTCGGTCGCGTTCGCCGTCTCCGGCCAGCTCCGCGGCCTGGAGGGCGTGGAGAAGATCGTGCGTGCCGCCGAAGGCTGGGGCCGGTTCCTGGCCGGCCGCGCCGGCACCGAGTCGCTCGTGCGCCGCGTGCAGACCCTCAGCCGGCTCCTGCCGCCGGACACCGCCCGCCAGCAGCAGTGGGCGGCGCAGAACATCGACGCCGCACCGGAGGACGCCGGCGAGCACGCGAAGTTCATGCAGCAGCTCGCCAGCTATGACGAGGTGATCGGCCTGGCCAGCGCGAACGCGATGGTGCAGCGGCACTACGTCATCCTGTCCTGGCCGTTGTCGGGCGAGTTCCTCGACACCGCCTCCAACTATGGCGAGGGACGCGACGGCTGGCGGCGGCTCATGGCCGACCAGATCGAGGCGACCGTGCGGGGTCTCAAAGCCGCCCGGCAGGGCGAGGCGGTGCCGCTGACAGCCCGGCAGACCGCGGCGCTCATGCTGCACCAGCAGAACCCGCACCTGCTGATCGACGCGGCTCGCCGTGCCGACCCGCTCGACTTCGGCGTGCGGTCGTACGACGAGTTCAGCGCGCACATCGTCGAGGGCGTCGACGAGCTGCACCAGACCGAGGACGGCAACCCGATCCCGGTGACCTGGTGGCACCGCACGGCCGCGATCCGCGCGGACGCGCTGGAGACCGGCGGCCGCACCCCGCTCTGGACGCTCAAGCTCGTCACCGGCGCCGAGCTGGACTTCATCCGCTCGATCAGCTTCCACATCAACCTGGTGCCCGCGACCGAGGCGAAGGTGCGCGCCCGCAAGGACGTGACCTCCGACGCCTCGGCGCTGCTGGCCGACAAGAAGAAGGGCCGGCAGATCAGCGACCAGACCGAGGGCAACCTCTCGGCCGCGCAGCGCCGCCGCAACGACCTCGCGGCCGGCAGCTCACACCAGGGCGTCGAGTGGATCGGCTACATCACCATCAGCGCCCGCAGCCGCGACGAGCTCGCGCGCGCATCCCGGCGCCTGTCGGAGACCTGCAAGAACGATCCGGGCATCGCCCGGCTCGACTGGCTCGACTCCTTCCAGGCCGCCGCCAGCGGCCTCACCTGGCCGATCGGTCGCGGCATCACGCCGACCGGGACCACTGCCGGCGGCCGCATGATCCAGGCCCTCGCAGGCCACACCGAGAAGGAAGCCCTGTCATGACCGAGCCGAACAACTCGCGCGGCCGCCGAGCCAACCGGCGCAAGGACGCACCGGAAGGCACCACCGGGTCGCCGGCAGGCGCGCAGCCGGCCGAAGGCACTCCGATGCCGCGGCCGCTGCCGTGGCAGGCCAAGGTGCCGGGCCTGCGCATCATCGTCTCGCCCGAGCGCTGGGCCGAGGCCGAGCAGCTCGCCATGATGCAGACCGGCCCGGCCGAGCCGGTCGTAGCCACCTCGAGCATCGTTGACAGCTACGAGTCAACGCAGGTGCGCGGGGAGGCGACCCCGTGGAGCCGCCCCGGCAGCGCGCTGCGCGTGAACAGCCGCGCCGCACGGCACGGCTTCTACGCGCCCAGGGAGAGCGGGGCGCCGTCCACGACCAAGCAGGCCGAGGTGCTGCAAACGGCGCTCCTGGCGCCGCCCACGGGCGCTGAGGGCGTCGTGAACGGCCGCGACCACCTGTCGAAGTCGACGATCAGCTACGACCCGATCACCGCTTACAACGCCAAGCCGAAGGGGCAGATTTCCAGCCCCAACGTGCTCGTCGTGGGCGACGTCGGCGGCGGCAAGTCCGCGTCGACGAAATGCATCTTCGTGCTGCGCCCGCTCGTGCTGCGCCAGCGGCGCGCGATTGTCTTCGACAAGAAGGACCGCAACGGCGAGGGCGAGTACGCCGAGGTCACCCGGTTCATGGGCGCCGAGCCGCTCAAGTTCTCGGCCGAGGGCAGCTCGACCCGCCTCAACCTGCTCGACCCGGCCGTGGTCGCCGCCGGCGGCATCATCGGCCAAGCCGACCTGCTGCTGGCCGTGACCCGCGTCGTGCGCGGCGACAAGCCCGCCGACGAGTGGGAAGAGAACGCAGCACGCAGCGCGCTGCGCCACCTGCTGGCCGACTTCGAGGACATCGGCCGCACCCCCACCGCGGCCGACCTGCTGCCGTATCTCGGCCGCGTGCCCGGCGAGTCCGACATGTCGGCCGAGGCGAAAGAGCGCTACCACCAGCACGGCCTCACGATGAGGCTCGCGCTGGAGAACCTGCTCGACGGGTTCGGCGGCATCTTCGACGGCGAGACGAGCGCGAACGTGAACCTCGATCACAAGCTGACGACGTTCGACATCTCGCAGCTCCAGAACGAGGGGCCGGCCGTGCCGGTCATCATGGCGATCGGCCACATGTGGATGCTCGGCCGCGCCACCCGCGATCGCGGCTGGCGCACGAACGTCATCTACGAAGAGGGCTGGAACCTCATCGGCGGCCCGTCCGCGCGGCTCGTGAACTCGAACGTGCGCCTGGCCCGCGGCCTCGGCTTCTCCAACATCTTCGTAATCCAGAAAGGCTCAACGATCCCCAAGGGGTCCGAGGGCTACTCCGTCGTGCAGGAGGCGCAGACCCTCTACGCCTTCCGGCACTCCCGCTCGGACGATGCCGAGTGGGTGCGCGAGGCGTTCGACCTGGACCCCGAGAGCACCCGCACCCTGGAGCACCTGGAGACCGGACACGCAATCCTCAAGATCGGTGACCGGCCAGAGACCCACCTGGAGGTGCAGCGCTCGCGCTGGGAAGAGCGCATGACGAACACCGACGAGGGCCTGGCCGGCACCGTCTCCGAGTAGGCCCCAGATGAAGCGCACCTGGCTGATCCTCGCCGGCGGGTTCCTCACCGTCGTCGTGATCGGCGCGATGGTCGTCATGGGAGCTGTGCCCCAGAACGACGCCGCGTGCGCGGCCGGCACCGCCAGCCTGCAGAGCGCGTCGACGCACGCCGCCGTCGACAACTACTCCGGCGACCAGCTCGCCAACGCGGCCGCGATCATCAACGCCGGCGACGCGATGGGCGTCCCCGCCCAAGGCGTCGTCATCGGGGTCATGACCGCGATGGGCGAATCATCGCTGCAAGCGCTCAACTACGGCGACAAGGCAGGCCCCGACAGCCGTGGCCTGTTCCAGCAGCGCGCGAGCTGGGGAACCCTCGCGCAGCGCATGGATGCCACCACCTCGGCCGACCTGTTCTTCACGCACCTGCTGGCCGTGCCCGGCTGGCAGAACATGACCCCCACTGCCGCCGCGCACGCCGTACAGCGCAACGCCGACCCGAACCACTACATGCCGTTCTACAAGCCCGCAGAAGACGTCGTGGCGGCCCTCGCGGGCACGGATGCCGCGTGCGCCGACACGGCGGCCGCGGTCAGTGGCGACTCCCGGCAGCTCGCGCAGCAGATCGTCGACGAGACGACCGCCGGCACGATCGCCTGGCTCACCCCGAGCAACTTCCCCGAGATCCAATACGCGGCCGAGGGGCGCACCGTGGCGAACTGCCAGGTCGACCCGCGCATCCTGCAGGTCATCCAGATCGCCTACAAGACCTTCGGGAAGCTCGGCATCAGCGACATCAACCGACTGTGCCTGAACGAGCACCCGCCCGGCAGCTTCAACGGCGACGCACACACCGCCAACGGCGGCGGCCACGCCGTCGACTTCTACGCCTTCGGCGGCACCGCCACCAACGGCGCCGACGCCAACGCCATCAAGCTCATCAAGGCGCTCGATCCCATCATGCCCGCCGGACACTCCGGCATCGGCCAGGAGAACTGCCGGGCGGCCGCCGGCACGAGCGTGACCCTCGCACACATGTCGCAATTCGCTGACGCGTGCACCCACCTACACGTGCAGGTCGACCCCAACAACCCCGCGCCGCTCACCGTGGCGACGAGCAACTGACCCGCCCAACGAGAGGAACGAGCAATGCCAGTACCAGGACCGAACCGGCGGCTGAGCGTCGGCCGCACCGACGCCGCCACTACGCGGCGCATCTATCTGCGCCCCCAGTGGTCCGGGGACGCCTGGATCGACGTCGACGCCGCCGGCACCGTCACCGCCACCAGCGGCGACTGGGGTGTCCCGGTGCTGCAGCCCGGCGTCCGTCTGCTCGGCTTCAACTTCCCCGAGGACTGGGGCATCCCCGAGCAGCCTGGAATCAGCTTCGACGAGTTCAGCAAGGGCTACCGCGTCTCCGGCCGGCACCCGATTTTCCACGACGGCCGCGAAGCGTTCTCAATCGACTACGTGGTGGTCGAGACCTACAGCTACGGCCCCATCGAGTTCAGCGCCGGGGCGCTGTCTTATTGGATTGGCAAGACGATCTACGCGCGGCTCGTCGACGAGATTCGCGGCAGCGAGCGCGAACCCATCGCCGGGCGGCTGACCGGCGTTGTGGAGCGTGTCGACAAGCACTCCCTGGTGCTTCACTTCGAGGGCGGTCTGACGCTGGAAGTGGGGGGCGCCACGGTTACCAAGCTGCTCATCGCGGTCGCGCCGGACCTGCGGCCGGAAGAGCTGTTCCGGTCCACTCTCTGAGCTGACAGCGGAGCTGTCGGCTGCCGTTGATGAGGGCGCCGGGGCATCAGTGGCCAGAGCTGCGCAGGCGCCCTACAGCGGGTCCAGCGGGCCTAGCCACAGGATGATCGCGCGATCGCCTTCGGGTTCGTGGATCAGCTCCCAGACGATGATGTCGTCCGGTCTGCCGGCGATCGGAACGCTGGTCAAGTACGCCGGGATGTTGCCGGCGCGAATGGCGCGCTGGGCGGTGCCATCGCGAATGGTATCCAGGGCGCGTTCGTGAGCTGCCGAGCGAACGGGGTCGTGCTCGCGATAGTCGGCCCGGTTCTGTGCCGCGAGCTTCCGCAAAGAGAGTCTTACCATTCTCACATTGTACCATCGACGCGATGTTACGAAGGGACAAAGTTGCAACGGTGCAGTTTGCTGCTAAACTCAGTAGCATTGGATTACAACGAACAGAACGATCTGAACCGCAAAGCCACGAAAATCCCGCCAGCCAACAAGGACGCGTCATGACCACCATCGCTCAACTGGATGGACGCAAGAGGCTGAATCTTGCGCCGTACCACCCCTCCGACATCTACATCGTCACCGCCGAAGACAACGGCCGAATCACCCTTGAGCCGGCAACGGTGGTGAGCGCGCTCGAACAGCGCGTGCTGAACAACCCCGCCATCATGGCCGAGGTCAGCGCCTACCACGACGACCCCACCGACCTGGTGGACGAGTAGACCCAGCTATCCGGACAGGAAGGGCCGCGCCGATCGGGCGCGGCCCTTCCTCTATGTTGCCGTCGCACAGATCGGTCACTGGGGACTGCCGGCGTAGCATCGGCGGCGTGGACGTCGACGAGCAGCACCAGCCGCGCTGGAGCGTGCGGCGCTTCCCGGTGCCCGTCGACCAGATGGACGACGGGCAGGCCGTCGAGGTCGGCGCCGCGAACTGCCCCCGGTGCCTCGTGCCGGCCGAGCCGCACGAGGTCTTCGACGCGCTCGTGTGCCCGGCGTGCGGCCAGCTCGTCGACGCAGCCGGGTCAGCGCAGGCCGACTTGCTTACCGACGCGGCGCCGGCGAACGTCGCGCCGATTCAGCGGCCGTCCAGCGGAATCCCAGACTGACATAATTCAACGATATCGGGGATCTCGTGGAACCGACCCCGGCCGCACCCCAGCGCGATCGCCAACTGCAGCGCTGAAAGCGCTCCGAGTGCTCTATGGGGAACACGCAAGAGGGGCCGTCAATGGTGAATCGACGGGCCCCTCTTTCGCTGCAGCGCTCGCTAGCGTGTCACGTAGTAGGTGACACCGCTCTTCGTCAGGCCGACGCTATCGATCTGGAGTTTGAAGTCGCCGGTGGGGCGACCGGTGCACACCCAGCTATAGGAAGACTTGGTCGACGAGCCGCTGGCGCACTCTCCCTTTCCGTCGCTGATCGTGACGTTGAGCTTCGACCCCCCGGTATTTCCGGACCACCCGATCGTCACCGAGCCGCTATATGCGGCGTCACCATTGAATGAACAGATGGACGATCCTTTCGGGCAATAGTTGCTTGTGGTTTGGGCCGCCATAGCGGGCGCGGCCACTCCCAGCGATCCCGCAAGGATGGCGCCGAGAAGAATTCCACCCTTGAGCATGGACTTTCGCACTTATGTTCCCCCAAATTGTTCGTGGCTTCACGTGCTCCGTGCAGGGAGCATCGTGTGGCCCCAACATAGACGTTCGCCTAGATGCGAGGAGATATCCCAGAATGTGGGTAGACAGAGCTTTTCGGCAATGACATTGGTGGCCGCGCTCGTGACCGGAATAGGGGTGAACTAGCGGCCGGCGACCTCACGGTTGCGGCGGTGGGTTGCCAGGGCGCATATCGCAAGGAGCAGCATTCCGTATTCGACCAAGAGTCTGCTTTCCGCGAAGCTCTGTGTGATGAGGGCGGTCATCACCAGGAGCGGAAGGAATCGCGCTCTGGATAGTGGCGATGAGAGTGAAGGTTCTGTCATGAATGCGACTCGCCCACACTGTGCGATTGTGCTGATCACGAGGGCAACGAAAAGAGCGAGGCCCGCAACACCGAGCTGCATCCACACGTCCAACCACGCGTTATGCGCTTGCAGGTACTCAACGCCCCCGTGGACGGCGAGACCTTTGAAGGGCTTCACCGTGGGCACCCAGTAGCTGATCCAACCCCAGCCCAGCCAAGGCCGTTCCAGCGCGAGACCTTCGACGGAGTGCCAGATCGTCGTGCGACCTGTCAGGTCCGGAGATTTGCCGAGTGTATGGAGAAGCTGTGCATGCCAAAGCAGGACCACGGCGGCGACAGCAGCGACAGCACCGCCCAGACTGGCGTACAAACCAGCACGAAGCCGAGTGGCCGCCGCGTGACGGATCACTAGGAAGGCGCCCACGACACCCGTTGCGACGAGCGCCACCGTCACAGTTCCCGAGCGGGTCAGGGCGAGTGTGACGAGCGCCACGGCGATGTTCACGGACCCGGAGGTGAAACGAGTCAGCCCGGAGACCAGCTCTGTAACGAAGACGATCAACCCGAGCAATGCGATCATCGCGAGAGTGTCCGAGTTCCCGACTACTCCTTGGATTCTTCCACCATGCAGCAGGAGATCTCGTGACCAGTAGAACGCAGCCGGAATGTGCCGTAGGCCCGAATAGTCAGTCCAAAAAGGTGCGAGGGGACGCCTCAAGAAGAGGGACACAGTGGCCTCAAAGGCCAGTGACGCCCACAAGATGATGCGCAGCGCATCTCCAAGTGCCCTTGTCAGCTGTACTGGTCGACGCAGGAGTAGCAACGCGTAGCCGGTTGCGTATGTGACCAGCGTCAGCGCCGCAGCCAAGAACGTCCAGATCCGATACTGCGACCACGCGATCGATGCGAACAGGATCAGCAAGAACGCTACGAAAAGCACCGGCTGAATCCGCCATTGCCTCCATGCGCGCGCCCTGACGAGGGAGAAAATCGCAATCGTGACGAGGGTGGCCGTCAGCGCCCCCCAGCCGTACCAAGAGATGGTGTAGCGCCACGCATCACCGGCCAAAACGACGAGAAATACGAGGGTTGCGTAGATCTGGGCGCCCCGCGATGAGCCGCGAAAGGGCACGCTCGTGTTCGCCGCGTCGAGCGAAGCTCGAGCCCCCGGCCCGCAGCCGAGCAAGAAGACCAGACGATTCGGCATGAATACATGGTGCCAGGGGGTGAGCTGTGAACTGGCGTTCGCGCACAGGCGGCGCCGGCTGCCGCGCGACAGACAGTCTCGCTGACGCAGGACCGCGGCCGCAGCGGGCTGGAGCCGCTGACTGCCGGGTCTCCGGCACATCCTCCTGGCCCGGAATCGGCGCCGCATAGATCCGGGCATGTCACCCCGAAAGCGCAAAGCGCGCCCCCTGCACCTCGACGTCGCCCTCGCACTGAAGCCCACCCGCGTCCGCGTGAGTGGCGCGGCCGACCGGCGCCGGCTCAGCATCCGGCTCGGCCACTTCGAGCTGTCACTGCTCCTGGCGGCGACCGTCACCCACGCGGTCTGGTTGCGGCCGGCGCTGCAGCTGCTCGCCGCGGCCGCGCAGCTGCACTGAGCGGCGACGACATCCTCGCCACGACCTTCTGCCGCAGCGGCGCGGGGCAGCTGAGACACGCCGTCCCCGTTGCCGTCTTTCGCATGGTGACCAGCACTGTTGTCAGGCATCGGGCCCACCTGCAGGTGCGGAGGCAAGGCTGTCGGATACCTGGTGCAGAATTGAAAGGCCGCGCGAGACAGGCGCTCGACGGCCGGCAAGGCAACGAAAAAGCCCCCGCGGCAACGGGGGCTGATTCTGAGTCGAACCGAGAGGCTGACTGCGTGAGACGGAGATGCGTCTCGAGACTTAGTTGTCCTCGAACTGCATGTTACTCCGCGAAGCTGGTCAGCGGCTAGCGACGCGGGGTCTCCGTCCCAACAGCGGCTAATCACCGCCTGGGATTGGAGGTGAGTGCTTTGGTCAAGACCAAACCAAAACCCTCACAGAGGGCGACAGTCACCTGCGTTGTCGCGATCGCCAGCGCGGTCGGGATGATCTGCAAGGTGGTCATCACCCTTCACGGCTAAACGCCTAAAGAGGCCCGTCGACCCCTTGGTCGGCGGGCCTCCGCGCGTCCGCTTCTTGATCGAGAACGTTGCGAGCATGCCGGCGACGTCGACGAGCTGCACGAGGCTGCGCCTCGTGGCACCGAAGGCGGGCAGCGCGAGCGCTGCGAGGACGGCGCGAGCGCCGGCTGCAGGGCCTGGTTTTCCTCCCTGTTCTGGCCGCCGATGATAGCTCCCTCCCGGCCCTCCACGGCGGTCTGCGGCTCCTTATCCTCACTCGCTGCGCTCGCTCCGGTACCGCCGCAGACCGCCGCTGCGGGCCTTGCGGTCACTCTTCATCTCTGTGCCGGAACAGGCAGAAAAAATGATGGGGAGAGCGACATGAGCCACGGTGGAGGTTTTCTCGTATGAGCACCTCACAAACCCCACTTGAAGTCATTGCCGCCCATAACGAGCACCGCCAGGTGCTCGAACAACTCTGGACGATGTTCCGACACGACATGTCGGCATTCAGCTGCACCTCTCCCTCACCAGCAAGAGCACGCACGTGCGCCTCACCGGCGACGTCGGCCGTCGACGGCTCGTTATCGGCATCGCTCGCCGCGACATCGCCGCGGCGGCCGCGCTCGTGACCGCGACCCATCCGGCCGCACTCCACCTGGTGTTGCACGCGCTCAGCGCGCTGCAGCAGACCAGCTGACCGAGGCGAACACACCCTCGAATCGAGGTCGCCGCGGTGCAACTGCTCACCTTCGCAGCTACGTGCGAAGAGGCGCCGCCGGCGCCGGCAGCGCGAGCGCTGCAGGGACGGCACGAGCGCCGGGGCCTGTATTTGCACGATTACGAGACCCGGCCCCGACGATCCGCGATCGTCGGGGCCGGGTATTGCTTGTGGGACGTCGATATTCGTGTCGGCCTAGAAGTTGCTGGTCCAGCTCTCCGATCCGCCGCTCGTGACCCTGAATTCAAGGTACGGCGTGGACGTCCCAAGATTGCCGACGACGGTGCAGTTGCCGGTCAGGCGCGCGGTGGCAGGCGACGTCGTCGCCTGCTTGTGCGTGATCTTGAAGGAGGTCTCCTGGCAGGCTGCACCCGTCGCGTACATATCCCAGGAACCGAGCGCCTCGATTTCGGTCGACGACGACGCCACGTGGTAGTTGACCCTGAACCACATCGTGAGCGCCACCGTCGAGCGCTTCACCAGGCAGTTGTCGTAGACCGCGACTCCCGCGCCATAGCTGTAGGAGCACCCCGTTGCATTTCCTGATGCCAGGGGAACGATATGGCCAGCCGACTGGGAAGCAGCGATCGTCTTCGCTTGATCCAGGTCCACGGGGGTAGATGTGGCGGCGAAGGAGCCGTCGGCGTAGCGCTCGACGGTCTCGTTTTCGTAGCCGATGGTCACGGTGCTGGTGGAGACTGGGGCGGCGCCGGTATCGGCGTCGAGGGGCTGTCCGGCCTCGATCTTCGCAATGAGGCCGTCCTGCTGTGCCGCGGGGACGCCGTAGGTGTCCATCTTGGCCTGCAACGCTGCGACCTGATCCGGGGTGAGGGTGGACGTGGTGGTCGAGGCGTTGGCGGCGCCGGCGCCGAACGCGAGACTGACTAGGAGTGCCGCTCCCAGTGCTGCGGCGGCAGCTCCCAGGCGGCGAGTTGATGTTGTGCGCATCACCGTTTGTTCCTCCAAACGGGAGGATTTTCACACGTTGCTAAATACAGCAACGTGAGCCCCCCACGCCGCAAGCTAGCACCGGAGTTGTCCTGTTCAACATAGAGAAAATCACCCCCGATCGGGGGTAGAACAACCAGGAACCAACCACGTGAGACCGCAGTGACCTGCCCGATACAAACAGGCCCGGCGTGCCGAAGGAAACAGCACGTCGGGCCTGATTCTCGCGCGAGGGAGTCGCGTCAGTGGAGCATGTTGCGCCGGGTGAGTTCCGATCGCCGCCGACGGCTTGAAATGACTATCGGTGTCACGATGGCCGCAACGATTGCAAGTGCGAGCACGATGACCAAGATGACCGCAAGCACGCCGGTGGCGCCACTAAAGCCAAGACCCATTGCTTCTACTCGCCTCCAATTTAGAAGTTGTGGGTGAGGGACGTCGCACCACCCGCACTGAGGTTGAACTGGAGATAAGGATACGAGCTAGATGAGCCGGCGATGCCAACGGCATACACCTTAAGGAGCGCCGTGGCCTTGTAGTTGCTGGTTGCCGTCTTCTCGGTGATCTTGTAAGTGTTCAACGTGCAGGTGCCCCCAGCGCACTGGATGTCAACCGTGCTCTGAGCTCCGATCGACTCGATCTGCGTCGTCGCCGCCGCAACGTGATAGGTCACCTTGAAGGACAACGTAATCTGCAGCGTGTCGCGCTTCACAGTGCACCCGGAGTAAACGGTGACACCCGCTCCAGTGCTGCGTGTGCAACCCGTGATGGAATCGGTCGCCAGCGGCTGGATGAGGTGAGAGCTGGACGTAGCTGACGGATCGGGCGTGACGGTGGCGGCGAAGGAGCCGTCGGCGTAGCGCTCGACGGTCTCGTTTTCGTAGCCGATGGTCACGGTGCTGGTGGAGACTGGGGCGGCGCCGGTATCGGCGTCGAGGGGCTGTCCGGCCTCGATCTTCGCAATGAGGCCGTCCTGCTGTGCCGCGGGGACGCCGTAGGTGTCCATCTTGGCCTGCAACGCTGCGACCTGATCCGGGGTGAGGGTGGACGTGGTGGTCGAGGCGTTGGCGGCGCCGGCGCCGAACGCGAGACTGACTAGGAGTGCCGCTCCCAGTGCTGCGGCGGCAGCTCCCAGGCGGCGAGTTGATGTTGTGCGCATCACCGTTTGTTCCTCCAAACGGGAGGATTTTCACACGTTGCTAAATACAGCAACGTGAGCCCCCCACGCCGCAAGCTAGCACCGGAGTTGTCCTGTTCAACATAGAGAAAATCACCCCCGATCGGGGGTAGAACAACCAGGAACCACGGGCCTGTTTATTAGCTTCCAACCTGCCCGCAACATCTTTACCGCCTGAGCGGAAAGCCGCTATGGCTGTTGGTCATTGACGGTTGGCGTCACGATCCCGCTTTCATAACGTGATCCTGCGTTCAACTCTCTGTCCACACAAAGGCAGACACGCCCTTAGGGGAGTCCACCCGACCGATCGGCGGCCGCACAGCACGATCAGTTGATACCTAGGCGTCAACGAGAGCCGGCATCAGTCGTAGACCGCGACGACCGCCCACGCATCCCCGGCCTGCTCGGCGTCGACGACGTGCGTCTCCTCCGCCTCGTCCGTGACCTGGAAGCGCCACCCGACGCGCGAGAGCGCCGGGTGCGTCAGCAGCTCGTGATAGACCTCCCCGAGCAGCGGCGTCGGGGTGTCGGTCACCCGCCAGCGGTGCCCGCGCCAGACCATCCGCACCGGCAGCTCGTCGACAGTCCAGACCGTCGCATTTTCGATTGAATGCAGGTGCATCGGCTTGCCTTTCCTCGAATGCGAGTTCGATGATAGGCAGATGGTTGATGAGGCGGCAACACCGCAATTGAGCCGGCGGCAGATGCCGCCGAAGAAGCATGCCCACGAGCCGCCCGAGTACGAAGTGCTCGACGCCGCAGGCCGGATCGTCGGCTGGCTGGAGGCGAAGTACCTGGGCGGCAAACACCCGCGCTTGTTCTACACGGCGATCGCGCTGCACCCCGTCACAGGCGATCGCGTCGACGTCGACAGCTCTCCCGACGTCGACCACGAGCTGTTCGAGCTGACCGACTTCCTCAGCAGCCCGGACGACTACGCGCAGCGCAAGCGCGCGCGGCCGCCGGCACCCAACAGGGCACCCTTACACAGCTCGCCGTAGCGGTCTAGCGTGGCGGTGTGTGCGGGCGATTCAGCATGAACTCAGAGGTCAACGAGTCGATCACCGAGTGGGTGCGCGAGGGCTACCGCATGGAGGACTGGCGCCCCGATCGACTCTGGGACCCGTCATGGAACATCAAGCCCACCCAGCCGATCCCGCTGCTGTTCGAGTCCGCCAAGGGCAGCGACGAGCCGACGCCGCGCTTCGAGCCGGCGCACTGGTCCCTCGTGCCGAGCTGGAGCAAGACCCTCAAACTCAAATACCCGACCTTCAACGCCAGGACCGAGGGCATCACCGAGAAGGCGACCTGGAAAGGCCCGCTCAAGTCGCACCGCGGCATCGTGCTCGCGAACGGCTACTACGAGTGGCAGACGAACCCGGACGGCAAGACCAAGACCCCGTACTTCATCCACCACCCCGAGGCGCCCATCATCGGCTTCGCCGGCCTCTACTCATGGTGGCCCGACCCGGCCAAAGCCGAGACGGACGAGGACCGCTGGACGCTCACGGCCACGATCCTCACGTCCGACGCCGTGCAGACCCTCGCAGACATCCACGACCGCAACCCCGTAATCCTCCCGGAGCACATGTGGCGGCACTGGATCGACGCCACCGTGACCGGCGACCAAGCCCTGGTCGACGACGCCGTGGCCGCCGGCGTCCGCGAAGCCGAGCAGCTCGTCTTCGACCAGGTGGCCCCGCTGCGCGGAGACGGCCCCCAGCTCGTCGAGCCGATCGCCGGCTAACCCACCTCAAACAGTTGACGCATAGGCGTCAATGCGGCTCGACAAAAAGCACGGCTGGCCGGGCGTGTCATTCTCGACTTAAGCCTTAGGTAAGGGTTAAGTGGTCCGCATGGCCCCCCGTCGTCTTCCTCGCGGTTCGCGGAAGAACCCCGCGACGCTGTTCTACGACGTAGAGAAGGCCAACAAGGACCGTTGGAGCGAGATCGCGGCGCGTGCCGAAGTCTCCCCGTCCGCTCTGTTCGACCGCATGGTCGAGACGATCGAGCTGGACGAGCGAGGACTTCCCACCTGGTGGAAGCCAGTCGCCCAGCTCGAACAGCTCGACGGCACGGAGGTGCAGACCCAGAAGAGCCCTTAACGCAAAGGGGCCCTCCGCTTAGCGGAGGGCCTAACCCTTAGTCCCGAATCTCCCAGGACGCCAATCTCACGAGATTCGGATTTTGAACACCCGTCTCAGACGGGCCTTCGTCGTGCCTTCAAAGAACTCCTTGAAAGGACGCCATCATCGTAACCCCTGCGCTTGAACTTAAGTACATAGCTGGCGCCGATTTTCGCGGCGTTTCGTCCCCAGAAGCGGGGACCGGCCGGAAAACGTCGCCGCGTGCGCCTCGCAGGCGCGCGATCGCGACGGGTCCGAGCAACCGTGCCCGGTCGGGGCCTGCCAGCGTCAGCGAGGCGCTCAGCGCCGCTCGTCGACCGACCGCTCACGAGGGCGGCTCGTGGCGCCTTCCGGCGCCCGAGGGCGCCTATGCGCGCATCGTCGCGTGGGACGGGCCGGCGGGCTGGCTCGACGCGGTGATGGATCACCTGGCGTCGGCCGAGGGCGAAGAGCTGCGCCGGCGCATCAGCATCCGCAGCTCGACGCTGCTGCGCTTCGCGGCCGCCGAGGCGGAGGCCGCCAGCAGCTCCACCGGGCGCGACGTGGCGACGTCGCACGCGTCGCTCGCGGCCGCGTGCGACATGAGCGTGGCCACGGCCCGCCGGTGCCGGCAGTGGCTGATCCTCGCCGGGTTCTGCGAGGTGGTCGCACAGGGCCGCTACCTGACCGTCGACGAGCGCGCCGCGGCCGAGGCGCAGCACGGCGGCCGGCAGCTCCGCGCCGCCTCGACCCGTGCTCTCACTCAGCCCCGGAAAGCTGCGCGTGACGTTAATGAGCACCTACCCCGTAGGGGTTTGCTTCAAGAAGAAGCTCTCGATTCTGAAGTTAAGACAACGCGCGCATACGCGCGCGCGACGGCCGCTGCGCGGCCTGAGCTGAGGACGAGGAAGAGCCGCCGCGGCCGCGCAGGCACGTCGCCTCGGTCGCTAGCTACGATCCGCCTCGCGGCGGCGATCGACACGACGCCACCGAGCAGCTCCAGCGCGCCGGTGCGCGGCTGGCTGACGCAGGGCCGTCACGTCGGGGTGCTGTGGAAGGTGCTCGACGAGCTGCTGGATTCGAGCCGGTACGCCTGGGTCGACGAGGCCGGGCAGATGCACGTCGACGCGGGCGACATCATGGAGCGGATCAACGCCTGGCACGTCGAACACGGCGGCGACCCGGCGGCGCGCAGCTCTCAGCGCGATCGCCTGGCGTACTTCCGCTGGCAGCTCCAGCAGGCGATCGACTCGAGCGCAGAGACGCGCGTCGAGCGAGCGCGCAGACAAAAATTCGAGATTCAGGAGGCACGACGTCAGGCGACCGCTGAGCGAAAACGGCTCGAAAAAGCCGCGAGCACGCCGGAGGCCGAGGCCGAGAAGGAAGCATTCTTGGGACCTCACCGCGAGCAACGCGCGCGGTCCTCGCGCGGCAGCCGACGCCGCTTCAGTGACCCGGCCAAGTTCGCTGCAGCTCGCGCAGAGCTGGAGCTTCTGAAGTCGGCAGCGAAGGTCGACGATTCAGGGGAATCGATTGCCGCGTGCGGAAACGAAGGCGACTGCCTTGCGGACCGCATCGCGGTAGAGGCCGCGGCTCATCCCGGCGGCGCCTTCCCGGAGACGATGGAAGGTGACAGAGTGTGCGACGCCAACTCGATCCGCACCGACGTAGTGATGCAGGAACAGCTCGGCGTCGACGTCGACGTATCCCGAGCTGTCGGTGTCTCGGACACGGGCCAGCAGGACCGACACCGACCACTCTTCATCACCTCGAAAGGTGGCGAAGCTGGCACCCATGTTGACGTTTCCAGGAGCGTCGTCGGTTCGAGGAGCGGGAGCTGGATTGCTGGTTATCGTGAAGCCGTCCGCGCTCAGCTCGTCGAGCAGCTCTTGCGCGAACACGGTGAGGTCGTCCCCCGCGACGAACTGGAAGTTGAAGGCGGGGAAGTCGCTCGTCGACGCGGACTCAGTCACGAGCAGGAGTCTTCCACCATTGATGGATCGGACGCATGATGAGCAAGCCGAGCATGCTTACCGCCGAGAGCCGCGCAGCGCTTCGCCACCTGGTCGACGTCGCGCCTGCAGCTCGCGTCGACGCGATCGCCGGACACGAGCTGCAGCAGCCGGCGCAGCTCGTCGACCAGCTCGGAGCCTCATCGGCCAACGGCCGCGAGAGGCCCCAGCAATCCGGCGCCGGCGCTCACGCTCGCCGCGCTCCTGAACTCGCGCGAGAGCGGCGCCCAGCGCCGCTACCCCCTTCGCAAGAACGCACGTAACCCCTTCGCTAGCTGCTTCATCGCGAGCGAAGGGGCTAACGAAGCTGATCGCTTCGTTAGCCCTGCCCTGTCCTTGGTCACCCCGCTTCGCGGCTTCCGAACCTCCCCCGCCCAGCAACAAGTTGTGTGCAAGGGAGGTTCGGAAGTAAAGGTGACCAAGGACAGGGCAGGGCAGAGAGATTGAGAGAAAGAAGACAGAGACAGAAACAAGATCAAGAACAGAGAAGAAGGAACACAGGTAGCTGTGTGCAGTAAGAGCATTTTGGGGCAGTTGGTTTGAGAGCAGCGTGAGCTGGTGTTGCGGGTGACGGTGGGGAGACGAGCGAGTAGATTGTGACCAAGGCGGGGGACGTGTCGACGTAGTGATATGTCGGTCGCGGCGATCTACAAGGGGGCTTGCATGGTCTGGATCACGCAACGCGATGAGGCGATGTTCGACTGGCTGCGCGTGGTCAGGATCACGAACACCGAGGGCGTCCGGTGGATGCTCGGGCGCCTCAACGGAGGCGACAGGCCGGTGACGAAGCGGGCGGCGCAGATGTGGTGCGCGCGCATGCAGGAGGTCGGCTACGTCGACCGCGAACGGGTGTCGGGTGTCGGCGGCTCGATGATCTGGGGCACGCACGAGGCGACCGGGCAGAGCGCGCCGAACCTGTTCCGGCAGACAACCCGCCACGAGGTGGCGGTGTCGATCGCCTCGGCGCATTTCCAGGCCGCCGGCTACTCGTGGGAGGGCGACCGCGAGGCGGTCAACCGCACCGACCATCAGGCTGACGGGGTGGCGCTGCGCGAGCCGATCGTGCAGCTCGTCGAGGTCGAGCTGACGCCGAAGCGGGGCGAGCGGTACGCGATGATCTTCCGCGCGCTGCAGCACCGCTACGAGCGCGGTGAGATTCACCGCGTCATGTACCTGACCACCGACGAGGTGGCCGGCTATCTCGGCCGTCTGCTGGAGGACGGGACGGGGCCGAGCGACGACACCGCTCGCGGCGGCCGCGGTGCGATCCGCCGGCCGGCTGCGCTGACCGAGCAGCTCAAGCGGCAGATGCGCCAGCTCTTGCGCATCGAACCGGTCTTCGACCGTCGCGGCATCTGGGAGACGGACGTGCAGCCGGCGTGGCTCAACCAGGGCGGCCCTGCTCCTGCCCCGGCTGCGGCGGCCGGGGAGCTGGAGGGGGTGCGCTGGTGAGCCAGACGCAGCAGCCCGCCCAGCAGCAGTACCAGCAGAGCGACGGCCTGGTGGAGATACTCGCGAAGGCCGCTGGCATCGTGGTGCTGTTCGCCGCGGTGCTCGTGTTCCTCGCCCCGCTGGTCGCGCCGTTCATCGCGTGGGCGATGGTCGGCGCGCAGCTCGGCGTGAAGGCCCGCTACTGGGTCACGATCCGCTACGCCGCGGTCGTGCACGCCGTCGCCGTGGCGATCGTGCTCGCGCTGCTCGTGTGGGAGGCCGTGCAGCTCGCCGCGTGGTTCCCTGCGCACGCGCACGCCTTCTTCGCCCAGCCCTTCGGGCACTGGGCGCCGCAGGCGCTCGGCCACACGATCCCGTGGCTGATCGCGAACCTGATCGCCGGGCTGCTGCTCGTGCCGGCGGCGCTGAGCTGGAAGCGGCGGCAGCTCGCGAACGTCGTCTACCGGCGCCAGCTCAACGACCAATCGCTGCAGGAGCTGATGGACACCGCCCGCATTCGCGCGATGGATCACGTCACCGCGCGGCGCATGGGGGCGAAGCTCGACCCGGCCACTGGCCAGATCGTCGGCCGACGTCGGCGCCTTATGCAGGCGCCTTGGCCGGTCGGCCGCGGTCAGTATGCGATGGGGCTGGTCACGCGGCCGACGGTGCGAGCGTGGCGCGAGCTGTGGGCGGACCGGCAGCGTGTGCGCGACTGGGTGACGCGCAATGGGCGCTACTTCCTCCTGCCGCACAAGGCCGGCGCGGCCCGCGCGCTGCTGCTGGCCGAGGCCGGCACAGGCAAGACGACCTTGCTCGCCGCCATGATCGTCACAGCCGTGCAGCGCGGCTGGCCTCTCGTGTTCATCGACGCGAAGGGCGCCGTCGCGGACGCGGAGAACATGGCCGAGCTGGTGCGCGGCTCCGGGGCGAGCGTGCGCGTCGGAGCACCGTTCAACCCGTTCCAGGGCGATGCCGGGCAGATCAGCTCGAAGCTGCTCGGCCTGATCGGCCAAAACACGGGCGAGGGCCGCGTGTACACGAACGAGGTCCGTGGCGCGCTGGCCGCGATCCAGGGCAAGACGCCCGTGCGGTCGGTCGACGAGCTGCGCACGAGGCTGCTCAACCCGGCGCCCTACACACGCAACGACGCCGACTTGGCGATGGTCGAGAACGTGGTGCGGGAGCGGCCCGTGCAGACCGCTGGTGAGCGCGTCTGGGCCGCACTCGGGCCGGTGCTGCGCGAGCTGGAGGACGTCATCAGCCCGGACGGGTGGAGTTTCGACGAACCCGGCGCTGACGTCGTGATCGTGCCGGTCACGCCGAGCAACGAGGCGCAGACGCGCCTCGGCAACCTCGTGCTGGCCGATTTGCGCCGCTTCATGGGAACGCGGCTGAGTCGGCGCGACACCAGCCCCATGCTCGTGATCGTCGACGAGTTCGCGCAGCTCGTCACGGAGAGCGACGACCCGTCGACGACAGCCGCCCAGATGTTCGAGACCGCGCGAAGCGCCGAAATGGGCCTCGTTCTGGCCACGCAGTCGGTTGACGGCCTCTCCAACGACGAAGCGCGGCGCAGCCGCGCGCTGGCCGCCGGCGCCGCGCTGCTCGTCGGGCGCGCGAAAGACCCCGAGAACGCCGCGAAGTACGCCGGCACGAGCATGCAGCTCGAAGCCTCGGCCGAGGCGCACGGCGAAGAACTGCGCTCCGGCCGCGTGCAGCACACCTGGAACATGCACCCGAACGACGTGCGCGTTGCCAGCGACGGCACGTTCTGGATCATCCAGGGCGGCCGCTGGGCGCGCGTGCGCGCCATGACCGCCCGACCGGCCACCCGGCTGGCCGCGGCCGCCACAACGGCCGCTACGGCCGTTGTGGCGCCCGCCGTCGTCGACGAGCGCAGCGCCGCCAGCTCGAGCTCGGTTGACAGCTACGTGTCAATGCCGCTCGAGCGGCTCATGCCGGCCGAGGCCGCGCAGGCCGCCCCCACTCCCCCGGCGCCGGCTACGCCGGACGCCGAGATCGTCGGCCTGCTGTTCGAGCTGCAGGAGACCGCGCCCGGTCAGTGGCAGGCGATCGCCTGGCCGGCGACCGCCGCCGAGGTCCTCGACGACGAGGCGAACCCCGAGACGGCCACCTGGTCGACGGCGGCGCAGCCGCCACTCGTGCCGGCCGGCCGCTGGGAGGACGAGTGGCAGCCCGGTCGTTTCGCGCACTGGGGCCATGCCGATCACTTCCTGCCACCCGAGTGGGCGGCAGCGATGGACGAGCTGCTGGAGCGGGCCAAAGCCCGCTACCAGCTGTAAGGCCACTCCCCCGGCCGCCGGCGTCCGACACCCGGCGCACGCAGCCGAGAAGCAGCGTTCAGAGCTGGGCTGAGGACAACGAGGGGGAAGCGCGGCCGCGAGGATGCCGCGAGCTGCGCAGACGGCCGGGCGCACCGCCCCGGCAGCAGGCCGACACGCAGAGCCGGAAACCGGGCAGGACTACCGCGGCCGCAGATGGGAGCAAGTGACACGGCCCGGAGAATCGCCCCCGGCGAAAACGGCGCTAGCGCGCCTCCGATTCGTGGTCTACCGGATGAAAAGCCAGATCAGCGCAAATAATCCTTGCACCCTCATTTGATCAAATGATAGAATGAGGACATGAACAAGGGAAGCATCACCGCCGGACTGGTCGAAGCGATCGAGAACACCTGGAAGGCGATCCAGGCGCAGCAGCCGGACGTGCCCGAGGTCGTCGTGACCATCGGCGCGGGTAGCAGGGCACTGGGGCTTGTGCTCGGACATTTCGCCGCGAATCGCTGGGTCGCAGGCGAGGAAGGCGAGCAGCGCAGCATCCACGAGCTGTTCGTGTCCGGCGAGGGCCTGCAGCGCGGGGCGGCCGACGTGCTCGGCACCCTGCTGCACGAGGCAGCACACGCAGCCGCCGAAGCGCGCGGGATCAAGGACACGAGCCGCCAGGGCCGCTACCACAACGCGAGATTCAAGGCGATCGGCGAAGAATTCGGGCTGAGATTGGAGCACGACAAGGCCATTGGCTGGTCGACGACGAGCCTGCCCGCCGAGACGGCCGAGGGATACGCCGAGCAGGTGCACGAGCTGGAAGGCGCGATGGTCGCCTACCGCCGCGCCGAGGGCCTGGCCGGGCTGATCGGCGTGCTCGGCGGCAACGGCGACGAGGGCGGCAATGACGGCGAAGGCGACGACGAGGACAAGCCCAAGAAGCCGAAGAACGGATACAGCGCCGAATGCGAGTGCGGCCGCAAGATCCGCGTGAGCGCGAGCACCTACGAAGCCGGCCCGATTCTGTGCGGACTCTGCCACTCCCCCTTCACCTCAGCCGACGCGGAGGAAGGGGGCGAGGACTAGCCCGAATCACTTGTATATTCATTTGATCAAATGATAGAATGAGAACATGAACAAGGGAGAGAAAATGAACGAGAACAAGACCGGCCCAATCGTGAGCGAGAGCGTCGTCGTCGCCCAGGTCGAGCGCCACGACCTCGTCGGCGGGTACGAGGTTCCGATCGACCCGATGGACGAACTGAACTGCGATAGTTGCCAGTAATTTATATATCTACAAATGATCAAATGATCACATGAGCAAATTAGGGAATGAGAAAATGATTAGTCGCATCGAAGAGCTGGAGCAGCAGGCGGAAGCCGCTGCGGCGATCGCGGTCCTCGGCAACGTGCAGACCGCGCATGACGCGGCCCCGCGCCTGACCTGTAGCGAGGTTGAGGCCCTGGCGCTCATCTTCCGGGCACTTGGCTCGCCCGAGGCGGCCGCGCGCTGGATCGACGCGCACGCGCTCGACGACGAGGTGGACGAGCTGCACTATGAGCGCCGGGTCGAGTTGGAGCTGCGCAGCGTCGGCTGACCAGCACCGGGCGCACGAGAAGGGGGCGGCGCTGCCGCCCCCTTTCGCTTTGCCCGAGCTACTGGCAGCACGAGCTATCCGCGCCGTCGACCAGCTCGGCGGGATCGACCGGCACGAGGTAGCCGCTGACCTGCTGCACGTCATCCTCTGGTCCGAACACCACTGCATCCTCTCGCTTGTTCGATGCCCCGATCGAGGCATCTGCCTTGATCGGACCTCCAGCCCGCGTGTGCGCAGCGGAGCCGAGGGCGGGGGTTCCCGGCAGGCAGCCCGCGCGTTCCGGGCGCGGCGCAGATGCGACGCGGCAGGGTTGCCCGGGCCGAAGGAATCGAGCAGCGATTACGAGCTGACGGGGTTCATCGGCAACGGCGCAGCGGAGTGCAACGCCCCACGCACACAGCCGCGGCCGACATCGAGAACTTGACACTTAGGCGTCAGCCCGCAGGAACAAAAGTTCCTTAGATAATTTGATCAAATGAGTAGACGGCTTGCCGGTTCTGTGACACAATACTAGTATGAGAACGCGATGGACAGACAGTGCCGACAAGCACGGGATCGACCACGCCGACACGCTTCACGCGATCGCGCATCGGCGGGCCTTCATCGCGGCCTACGACCCGGCACGCGTGGAGGGCAAGCCGCCCGCCGACCTGTTCGTCGGGCCGACCGTGGACGGCACGCAGATGCTTGAAGTCCTGGTGCACCGGTACATCCCGGATGCCGTCGAAATCTTCCACGTCATGGAGCTGCGCAGCTCGACCATCGAGCGCGCACGCAAGATCATCGAGCAGCGCCGAAAGGAGCAGGAATGAGCACGAAGAAGCCCGACGAGGGCGACGGCCTCACGGCCGACGACCAGGCGTTCTACGCCGCCTGGTCGGAGCGGATCGAGGCCGACGACTACGGCCCGATCAGCCCGAACGCGGAAATCCAGATCGACGGCGACCCCGAGGCGGTGTTCGCAGAGCTGGAGGCGTTCGTCAACCGCGGCGGCCGCCCCACGCTCACCGGAACGGCCGGCGCGGGCGAGTCGCCCGTGCTGCGCTTCCGGGTGCCGCCCGAGCTGCGCAACGAGCTGGCCGAGTTCGCCAAGCAGCAGAACCGCAAGCAGAGCGTCGTCATGCGCGACGCCCTGGCCGCCTACCTTCACAAGGCATCCTGAGCGCCCCTGTACGGGCGTCTCGCGCGATGTCAGGGGCAGGGGAGAGGATCACACGCATGAGCGACGCATCGCCGCAGAGCGGCACCGCAACGACCTACCGGGCCGTGTGCTACCAGCACATGGAGACGCAGTTCCCGGTGCGCGCCGACCGGCTCGACGCCAGCGAGGACACCGCCAGCCACATGAACACGCCTGGCGGCCACCACGTCGACATCCTCGAAGTCGACCTGGAGCCGACCGAGGTTGCCGGATTCCCGGCGGGCGGCTTCGCCCGCAACGAGCTGCCGAAGCTGCTCGACCAGGCGCTGCGCGCCATGGCGCAGATGCCCTACGACCCGACCGAAGACGAGACCGAGGGCGAAGACGATGAGTGAGCGCGAGGAACAGGACGCGGCGCTGATCAAGGCCGGCGTCGACCTCGACGACCTCGAACTGGTCGCCCAGCACCGGGCCGCCGAAAAGCGCGCCGAGCTAGTAGCCAAGATCGCCCGGCTCCACGACGCGGCGAATTGGGCCCTCGACGCACGGCCGGGGGAGTGGATTCCCGGGACCGAGCCGGGGGACCGGCATGGGAAGACCACTCAGGCCGACGTCGACGGCGCCCAGCGCACCCTGCACGCCCTGGCTGCCCGCTATGCCAACGAGACGGCGCACATCGACCTCGATCACATCAGGGATTACACCCGTCGCGCGTGGGTCACGCGCTTGGGCGAGGGCGACCGGGAGACGGTGCAGATGACCATTGATCGCGCGCGACGATGGGACGCCGCCGGGCGCCACGCGGTCGCCGTCGGACTCTGACCGGCTCCAGCCGCTGACGCCTAGGTGTCAACGGCTTTTCTTTCGACTACAAATGTTCATTTGCTAACTGGCTCATTTGATCAAAGGAAGGTAGGATAAACGCATGAGGATTCTTGCGGTGGTGAACCAAAAGGGCGGCGTGGGGAAGTCCAACGTCGTCATGAACCTCGCGGCGGTCGCAGCGGCCCACTCGCGCGTGCTCGTGCTCGACGCTGACCACTTGCAGCAGACGGCCACGAGCTGGGCTGAGGCGGCTGAGGCGGCCGGCAAGGCGCTGCCGTACGACTTCGACGCCGTCGACGACGTCGCCGTGCTGTCGCAGATGCGCGAGTTCGACGAGTACGACCTGATCCTGGTCGACACCCCCGGAACGCTCGCAGACAGCGAGCTGCCGCGGCTGAACGCGATCCTCGACAACAGCGACTTTGTGGTGCTGCCGATCGAACCGAAGTTCAACAGCATCCGCCCACTCGTGACGACGATCGACCGGCTCGTGCGGCCGCGCGGGCTGCCCTACCGCGTGCTGCTTTCGCGCGTGCGCCGGGACGAGCCTGGACGCAAGCGGCGAGACGAGACGATCGCCACGCTCGACGAGCTGGGCCAGCCGCACTTCCAGAGCGACGTGCGCGAGTACACCGTGCACGAGGATGCGCCGATGACCGGCGACGTCGTGACCACCTACCCGCCCAGCCGCGGCGCGATCGGCGCGCTGGACGACTTCAAGAGCCTCGCCCTGGAGCTGAACTCCATTTGGGCCAACGGAGGGAAATAGACATGGCACGAGTCAGCATGAAGGACCGCGCGGCCGGCATCACGCCGGTGGCGGCCCCGGAGTCGAGCACGCCGGCCGAGCCGGCGGCCGCCGCTGCGGCGCCGGAGCACAGCGACAGCAAGCGCCCGGCGGCCGCGGCCGGCATGAAGCACCCGCCGCGCATCAGCATCGAGATTGACGCGGACCTGCGCCGGCGCTTCAAGAACTGGGCCAACGACAACGGCACGACAATCAAGGACGAGCTGCTGCGCCACATCGAAGAGCTGGTGAGCTGAGAGCGAGAGGGTCATGAGCACCGCCACACAGTGGGCTGCGATCCTCGCGACGCTTGCGGTGCTGTGGTTCGCATTCGTGGCCGCGCAGCCGTGTCGGCGCCGCTGGCTGCGCTCGCCCGTGGCGATCGCCGTAGCGGCCGGCTGGGCGGTCGTCGGCATGGCAGGGTGGGCGATCGCTGCAGCGCTCGCGCTCGTCTACGCCGCGACGCACGCCCTCATCGGGCCGCCGGCCGCGACGCTGCTCGGCGCCATGCCGGCCGGGACCGCGCATGCGGCCGGCCCGCTGACGACAAACGCTCACTTACTCATAGCTACATAGCTTCATTTACTCATTGGGGGGAACCGTGAGCAGGAGACGCCGGCGCCGCACGAGCGCTTGGCTTGTGTTCGCCGTCGCGATCATCGCCGCGGCTGGCGCCTACCTCGCGCACAGCGGGCCGGCGCGCAGCTCGGCCGGAAGTGCACAGAACGCGACGCCCGCCGCACCGCAGGCGGCGCCCGCGGCGGCGGGGAGCTGGCAGCTCATCCAAGAGCCGGCCGCCGGACTCGCAGGCATCCAGCAGCTCATCACGGGCGCGCAGCGCTCCATCGACATGACGATGTACGAGCTGCAGGACACGCAGACCGTCGACGAGCTGACCGCGGCCGCGCAGCGGGGCGTAAAGGTGCGCGTCATCCTCGATGCCGCCTACAACGGCAAGCAGGCCAACGCCGACGCCTACGCGCAGCTCCAGCGCGGGGGAGTAGCGGTCAAGTGGGGGCCGGCCGACACGATCGTGCACCAGAAGACCATCACCGCCGACGCCGGCCAGGCCGGCGCCGTCTCCGCGATCGGCACCGGCAACCTGCAGCAGCAATACTACGCGAGGACGCTCGACGCCTGGGTGCTCGACCGCGACCAGGCGCAGGTCTCCGCGATCGAGGCGACCTTCACGAGCGACTGGGCGGCGATGCCCGCCCAGCTCGGCCAGACCGCGGCCGCCGAGGGCCTCCTGTGGTCGCCCGGCGCCGAGAGCGCCGTAGCAGCCGTGGTCAGCCAGGCGACGAGCCGCGTGCAGTTCTCCAGCGAAGAGCTGTCCGACCGAACCGTGATCGAGGCCCTGGAAGCCCGAGCGCGGGCCGGCGTGGCCTGCCAGGTGCTCATGACGGAGCAAGGCGAGTACGACGACGCCCTGCAGCAGCTCCAGGCCGCCGGCTGCAGCGTCCGGGCGTACCCGGACTCCAGCCGCGACCTCTACGTGCACGAGAAGCAGGTGATCGTCGACGGCCGCGAGCTGCTCATCGGCTCGCAGAACGCCAGCCGCGCGAGCCTCGGCTACGACCGCGAGCTGTCCGTGCTCGTCACCAGCTCCAGTGCGGCATCCGTCGTCGACGGCGCCGAGAACGCCTACGCCAGCGCCTTCAACGGCGCGCCAGCCTTCAAATAGCAGTCGACTCATTCACTCAAATACTCACTTACTCATTCCTTCACCGCAGCCGATGCACCCGCGCTCACGAGACGGGAACTGCAGCATCGTCGGCAAAGCAACGCGCAGCGTTGCGCGGCAGCCGCGTTGACACCTAGATGTCAACGCCTCGAGCGCTACCGGCCGAGGAAAGCGAGGAACGCGCCGAGGTCGCCCATGATGACGGCGCGATCGGCGGTGTAGATCGTGTTCCGCTTGCGGCGCCGGCCCGGCTCGTCGACGCGCTCGGAGCTGGCCTTAAGCCACCCATGCATCTCCAGCTCGTCGAGCGCGTTGCGCACGCTCGTGCCGGTCAGGTCGAGCTTGGCGACCAACTCGGTGAAGTTGGTGGGACCGTCGAGGACGGCGCGCAGCACGACCAAGCGGCCAGGCGCCGAGACGAGGTACTGCAGGCGCGCGACACCCTCGGGAACGTCATCGAGCGGGTATCTGGCCACGGGGCCATTGTTCCAAGTCGGCGGGCGCAACCCGTAGTGGGTTGAGCGCGAGTCGACCCCCATATATGCCCCCCGACACCTACGACCGTCTAGACCCAGCCAGTGTAAACACGCGGATGCGTGTTAACACGATCCACGTAACGAACGCGACACTGCCCCCCGTTCAGTTGTCATTGTCACCGGTCCGGCATAGCATCGAGGCATTGATATAGGGCAGCGCCGGGGAGGGGCGCAGCCCCTTCCTGGTAAGCAGGAGGGGAGCGCTGCAATGTCAGATCACGAATCGCAAGCAAGCGCGAGTGACATATTCGCCGGGGCCGCGCATGCGGATGACTTCATCGAAGACGACACGATGATGTCGGATATCCGGCAGCGTCCCCGCCGATCGCAGCTCGGGGACGAGCAAGGCCGGCTGATCGACCTTCCCCAGTTCCAGCAGCAACGGCAGGCCGCCGAGGCGCCCCCCGCCGCACAGACCCCGCCGGCCCCGCAGACGCCTCCAAGCCCGCTGCCGGGGCCGGCGGCTCACCCGCACGAGGGCGAGTCGCAGCAGAGGCAGTGGCAGGTGTCGCCGCCGCCGGCGGCGCCGGCGCCGACCGAGGATGCAGAGCCGGCCGCACCCGTCGAGGATGACGACGACGAGCTGTTCAGCGACCCGGCCAAGCTGCTGAGCAACCAGGCCACCGTGCAGCCCACCGAGAAGGCCACGACGGGCCTGCGCGGCGTGCTGGCGCGGGTGGGGCTGAACGTCAAGCCGTCCGCGGCCGAGACCAAGGAGCGCGAGCACGCGGCCCGCCTGGCCGGCTACGAGGCCCAGGTGCGCCAGGCGACCTACCCGCGATGCATCCGGGTGCTCGTGGCGAACAAGAAAGGCGGCGCCGGCAAGACGCCCACGGCGATCAACCTCGCCGGGTGCATCGCCAGCGTGCGCGGCGGCCAGACCGCCGTGTGGGAAGTCTCCGACGACCCCGGCGCGCTCACGTACCGCACCGAGGGCGAGCCGACCTACGGCGTGGGGGAGCTGGTGCGCGACGTCGACAAGATCACAAGCGCCGGCCAGCTCGGCGGCTACACCGCGCCCCAGACGAGCTTCGCGGCCGTCATCGGCTCGGTCGGCCGCCGGCCGCGGCTGACCCGCGACAACGTGGTGGCCGTCTCGGGCCTGCTCGACGAGTTCTATGCCGTGCAGGTCATGGACTCCGGCAACCAGCCCACCAGCTCGGCCTTCCAGGGCGCGGCCGAGGTAGCCGACGTGCTCGTGATCCCGCTGCTGAACGCCGGGGACTCCGCACTCGAGGCCGTGCAGCTCCTCGACGAGCTGCGTGCCGGCGACGAGCACAGCCGCTACCTCGCAGACCACGCGATCGCCGTGAGGCTCACGGACGGGCGCATGGAGCACGACCGGGTGTCGCGCAGCATCGAGAAGCTGCTGCACCGCAACGGCGTGCAGACGCTCGTGCAGGTGCCCTTCGACCATCACATCGCTGAGCGCGGGCAGATCACCTATAGCAAGCTCCAGCCGGCCACCCGCGAGGCGTTCGTCACGCTCGCGGCCCACGTAGTCACCGCCGCCCAGGCGGCCGTCCGAAAGGCATAACCGCACATGTTCCAGTCGATCATCCGGGCCGACAACGGCCAGATTCAGAACCCGCTCAACGGGATCGTGCCGGACTTCACGATCTTCGGCACCGAGTTCAACCAGCTCTGGGAGAAGGCGATCGCCGGCGCGTGGGCGGTCGGCCTCATCATCTGCATCGTCTTCATGGTCACGGGCGTGGTCCGCATGGCCGCCGCGAGCGGCGCCAACGCGAACCCGGCCGCCCACCAGGAGGGCAAGAAGTCGGCCACCAACGCCTTCATCGCCTTCGCGATCCTCGCGGGCCTGGCGATCATCGTCGGCGCGATCCTCTTCTTCGTGAACAGCGTGCACTGACGCCATGAGCTTCATGTACTCCACAGACGGGCGCAGCCGATGGCCGTGGGTCATCGGCGCGCTCGTGCTCGCCGTGCTGATCGCGGCCGCGATCGTGTGGGGCACCAGCCGGTCAGCCGGCGGCAAGCCCACCGCGAGCGGCACGCCCACAGCCACGTCGACGCCAACCCCGACCGACACGACCGACTCGGGCGCCTCCGATGGGGAAGCCGGCGCGGCACCCACCGGGTGCCTCGGCGGACCGAACTACGACGCCGCCAGCGTGCTGACGGCCCAGAAGGACGCCCCCAACACCGACTTCGGCGCCGTCGAAGTCGCCGCCGCATTCGACCGCTTCACGGCGCAGTATCCGTATCCGTCGACGAGCGCACAGCAGGAAGTCTCGGCGGCGCTCCGCTCCAGCAGCTCGCCGTCGAGCTATTGGGAGCCGTACACCGAACAGTCGGTGGGCAACAACCCGACTCAGGGCACGCTCCCGGCCGGAACCCACTTCACCGTATCGACGGTGAACGGGCTGTGGCGCGTACAGGACGGCGGCAACGGTGAGCTGATCGTCGACATGGCGGCCGGCTACGTCGTGAACGGCTCGCTCAGCCCGACAAAGGGCAACGTCAGCGGCTTCTACATGAAGTGGGAGAAGGGCGCCTGGCGCATCGTCGAAGGGCACAACGTCGACCAGAACTCGCTAGCCGCCGGCGGAACCCACTTCACGGCTGGATGCTGACATGTACGCAACTGCGATCCTCACGGCCGCATCGTCGAAGGGGTGCACAGACAGTGCTGTCATCTGCGCAGCCAAGGGCTGGGCATCCGCAGTGGGCAATGCCGCGAACAACGTCGGCAACGCGATCAGCGGCGCGGCATCGACGGCGAAGGACGTCGCGAACGGCGTCCAGTCGGTCACCGGGTTCTGGTCGGACCCGTGGGGCAACACCTTCAAGACCCTGCAGACGTCGGCCGAGTCGCTGGCGACCAAGGGCCTCAACGGGCTCAGCGGCGCCACGCTGCCCGACCTCACCGCGCATTGGTGGGTGCAGTCCTACGCGGTGTCGTTCGCGATCGCCATGCTCGTGATGTGCTTCGTGCTCATCCCGGCGATCGTGCGCACCGCGCGCGGGCACATGGCCGGCGGGGAGCTGGCCGAGCTGCTCGGGGTCTACCTGCCGCTGTTCGTCATCGGCTGCGTCTTCGGGCCGCTGCTCGGCACGTTCATCATCAAGCTCACCGGTGCGCTGACCGACAGCATCACCAACTGGGGCGTGATCGGCTCCGCGAGCGACGTCGTGGACGGCCTGAACTCGTCGATCAAGAACGCGGATCCCGGCCAGATCATCGGCGGCGCCGCCGTCGCCGTCTTCATGATGCTCGGCATGGTGGTCGGCCTGTTCCTGGTCTTCGTCATGTTGATCATCCAGCTGATCACCCTGTACTTCCTCGGGGCCGTGATGCCCCTCGGGTACGTGTGGATTCTCGACGAGCGGCGCAGGCAGTTCGGCATGAAGATCATCTGGGCATGGCTCGGCATCCTGCTCTCGCACCCGCTGATCTTCCTGCTGCTCGGCTTCGCCTACCTGATGATCCAGTCCGGGCAATCGGTGTTCAGCAGCCAGCCCACCCTCCAGTCGACCGTGCAGCTCTTCGTCGACGCAGCGCTGCTCCTGCTCGTCGGCGCCTCACCGATGTTCCTCGGGCGCCTGGCGCCCGTGATCCCCTCGGGCGGCGTGAGCCAGAACAGCGGGCAGACCTTCGGGAAGAACTCGCTGCACGAGGCCGACAACGACGCCGGCACGCCGTCGTCGCTTCCCTCGTCGACATCGACGAACGACAGCAGCCCCAGCAGCTCGACAAGCACCGCGGCGCCGTCGTCGACGGATGCCAGCTCGTCGACCAGCGACGCATCGCTGAGCGACGCCGGCGCGGCCGAGGACGCCACCAGCTCGGCCGCCGGCAAGGCGACCGGCGCGGGCGGCGCCGGCGCCGCAGAAGGCGCGGGAGCCGCAGCCGGGGCCGCCGAGGGCGCGGAGCTGGCCGAGGCCGCCGGCGCGACCGCGGCCACAGACGGCGCAGCGCCGCCGCTCGCGGCCGCCGCCCTCGG